>JACPPH010000007.1 GCA_016191105.1 Candidatus Saccharibacteria bacterium | reverse complement strand
TTTAGCCACCAAGGTTACCGGGGATAGCAATAATCGCTATCAACTTCTGGCCAATGGCACCATGCAATGGGGGCCAGGTAATGCCGCTGCCGATACTTTTATGTTGCGAGACTCAGCTGCAGGGACGTTGGCGGTGCAACCAGTAAACAGCTCATCTTCGGCTACAGGTACATTGCGCATTTACTCTACCGGCACTGCTGGTGGAGTAGTTGAACTCAGACAATCCAACAATACGATCGCCTCCCCCACAGCTACTGCATCTGGAAATGTATTGGGCACCCTGGCCTTTGATGGCTACAACGGCAGCGCCTATGCCACCGGGTCGTCGATTCGCGGTGTTGCCAGCGAGGCCTGGACTGGTTCGGCTAATGGAGCTAGGTTAGAATTTTATACAACTACTAATGGCACCACCACCTTGTCGGAACGTATGCGTATTAGCAATGGTGGTACAGTAGAAATTGCCTCAACTGGTACGCCTGGCACAGTTGAAAAACTTAGGGTTAATACGCCAACGACAGTTGATAATGCAGCGGCGACTATATTTACAACTGGAGCAACCACCAGCAAAGGACTGGTAATACAGGCTGTGGCTAGTCAATCTGCCAACTTACAGGAATGGCAGAATAGCAGCGCCCAAGCCCTATCATTTATTGGCTCCAATGGTCAGCTAACTCTTGGCAGTACAGCTGCTAATGTGCAGGGCCAAATTGCCTTTTTTGACGGCACTAACGCCTTTACCAACACTCTGAAGTCGTCGGCTAGCGCCAGCAACAAAACTATAACTCTACCAAACGAAAATGGCACAGTTTGTTTGCAAAGCTCTAGCAGTTGCGGATTTGCAATTGGTAGTGGCACTGCCTTCTTGCAGGGTGGTAACAGTTTTGGCACGACTGCCAGCTTGGGCACCATTGAGAGTCAGCCGCTGCGACTAAAGACGGGTAATGTTGAGTTTTTTGAACTTAGCACCAGCGGAGTTTTATCATGTGTCTCAGGAGCGGTATGCGGTGTCTCGTTTCCAGGTGCTGGTAGTTTAAGTGAGAGATTTGGCCTCGGTGCTACAGCAGGGGGTGCCGGCGCTATTGCTATCGGTAAAAGTGCTAGCGCTGGCTTCGGCTCCTCGATTGCGATTGGTGCTGGTGCGGCCACTACTGCCGCAAATCAAGTTGTAATTGGTGGTGCCAGTAATATTGTATCGTCGGTGTTCTTCGGTAATGGCAGCTGCTGGCGGTAGTATTGTTTTTCAAACGAGCCCTGCTAGCGGTGTTTCTAGCTCAACTGCCAACACGCTCACTACCTATTTCACACTCAATTCGGCTGGTGTGTTAACGGGCTCTAATAGCGCTACCATTAGTGTGCCCGATGGCACACGAAGTGAACGCTTTGGGGCGGGGGCTACAGCAGCTGGCACTGATTCGCTGTCGATTGGTAATGGTGCCACAGCTAGTGGCAATACCTCGGTGGCAGTTGGTCGTTTGGCTACGTCTTCGGCGACAAATACATCGGCCCTTGGCTATAGTGCGACTGCATCGGGCTCAGGCTCGATTGCTATAGGTGCCAATTCTAGCGCCTCGGCGGCAAATGCCATAGCTATTGGTAAATCTGCCAGCGCTGCGAGCAATGGTGGCACTGGAGATAATGGGATTGCTATCGGTTCTTGGTAGAGGCACGGGTTCAGCCATTGGCGGGGCTATTAACTTCCAAACCTCTGCCGCTGGGGCTAGCGGCAGTACTTTACGCAGTCTTTCCACTGTAGCGAGCTTTGCTGGCGGTACCGGTTATGCCACCTTTCAGAATACAGCCAATACTAGCAGTAGTTTTACGGCTTTCCAGGTTCTGAATTCCACAAGCGGACAAATATTCGGCATCGATACTGGAGCTAATACCAATGTGGCTAAGTTCACTGGCTCGGACGGGATTAACCAGTGCACCGTCCAAGTCGGCACTGGCTGGTCTTGCACGTCGGATGAACAGTTAAAGACAAATATAGTTAATATGGACACACTCGGTGTACTCGATCAAATTGGTGCTCTGCGACCAGTTACATATAATTGGACGGCCGAAGCCAGCGGTGATAGTAGTTTGCAATACGGCTTCATTGCTCAAGACGTCGAAAAGATCTTCCCAGCTGCTGTCGGTGTTGACCCAACCACTGGCTACAAGATGATTAATCAGGGTCGACTGCTAACCTTTACTATTGCCGGGCTTAAAGACGCCAACACCAAGCTTAGTGCTCTAAATGCTGCCATTGACACTACTAAACCCAATGCCATCACCCTCAACCAGCCAACTACCCTCAAACAGGGCCTAACAGTCAATGGCCAAACCACTCTAACTGGCCCCACCACCCTGAGCGGTGATGTTAAGTTCGTGGGCGGGGCGGAGTTTGATGGGGTTGTTCAGGTTAATGGTCGCCTACAGCTTGGTAGCGGCGGTGTAAGCAAAAACACCGGTACGGTAACAATACCGGCCGGGAGCACAAGCATTCATGTAGCTTTCCCATCTGGATTTAGCGCAACACCAAATGTAACTTTAACCCCTAGAGATTTCCTGAGCGGGCAATATAGAGCTACCAATGTAACATCAGGCGGATTCGACCTACAGCTTTCTGCCCCAGAGCAAAGTGACAAGAGCTTTTATTGGCAGGCATTTTAGGGGAAGTTAATGCAGCCATTAGAACCAACCGAGAACAAATCCAAATCTAGTAAATCTGCCAAACCTAGACATTTTTTGCACAGCCGCACAATGGCCTTAATTGTTGCTTGCTTGGCCATACTGCCAATTCTAATAGGTGCTTACTTAATCTATGTTGTGGCCCGCTACCAAGCCAGCCCCTCCAACCTAAGTGACCAGTTTGGCTCTACTACCTTCGATCTGAATAATCTCAGCCCCGCCAAACCAACAGCTGCTACTGGCCTAGTAGTTATTAACGGTAATGAACAGGTCAATGGTAATCTCACCGTAGCTGGCTCA